>NZ_AP018907.1:0-35000 GCF_003966715.1 Blastochloris tepida | reverse complement strand
AATCCAGTCATCCGGCTGGCGTTTCGTGTTCCGGTCGCTGGAAATTCCGGCTGCGAGCGCGGAGTTTCGGCATAGCGCGGTTTCCGCGGATCACGCCGTGATCGGCCGGAGACTGCAGAACAAGCGAGGACGGGCGGGGTGGGGCAGGCGACCAGGGGTGCGCGCGGCCGGCGTATGGTGCGGGGTGTCGAGATCGGCATCCAGCCGCCGCTTGGGCTGCGCGAAGGCCGCAATGATGCCGACCACCGCCGGCGCGTGTCCGTCCGCTGGTTCGCCGCCACCATTCTCACCGGCCTGTGCGGTGCCGGGCTGATGGGCGGCGCCGTCTATGCCTCGCTCGACGACGAATACCGCTTTGCCGCGCCGCCCGAGACGGTGCAGAGCGCGCTGCGCGGGCCCATCGCCTCCACCGAGCGCAACACCCTGCGCAAGGGCGACCGGGTGGAGTTGGCGGTGGAGACCTCCAGCGCCCGCAACACCCAGCGCATCCCGGTCTCGACCAAGATCGGCGACCGCGAGATCTTCCGGCAGCGGCCCTTCACCCGCGTCGCCACCAATCTGGTCCAGACCACCACCAGCCTGTCGAACGGCATTCCGCCGTTCAACCCGCTGCGCCTGCAGACCGATCAGGTGTTCGTGCGCGAGACGCTGTCGCAGGAGCCGGACGGCGACCTCGCCATCACCACGCGCGAGTTCGGCACCCTCGCCTCCAACGTCAAGCTGGTGGCCGCGCTCTCCACCGAGGAGGTGATGGCCCAGGTGCGCGAGGCGCTGGCCGGGCGCGCCCGGCCCGGCAGCCTGCCGCCGGTGCCGGCGGCGGCGCTGGCCGGCGAGCGGCTGGCCTACGCCAATGACGGCTCGCTGCAGGACGTGTTCTCCTCCTTCGTCGAGAACATGACCACGGTGGGCAAGACCGCCAGCGAGAACACCGGCGGCACCGACTATGTCGAGCGCACCGTGATGGCCAAGCGCGGCGAGACCATCGTCTCGATCCTGGCCGACCAGGGCACCGCGCTCGCCGAGGCGCGCGAGGTGGTCAAGGCGTTCGGCCGGCGCGGCCGCGACGGCGCGATCGACGAGGGCGCCCGGCTGCGCATCCTCATGGCCCCCGCCCCGAACGGCAAGGGCCTGCAGGTGCTGCGGGTTTCGGTGTTCGGCGAGCATGGGCACGAGGGCTCGGTGGCGCTGTCCGACCTCGGCCGCTGGGTGCAGGTCGAGGCCCCGCGCGAGGAGCCGCGCATCGCCGCGAGCAAGGCCCCGGCCCGCGACGACGATGACGACGAGGAGGATGATGGCCGCGGCGTGCGGCTCTACCAGTCGATCTACGAGACCGCGCTGCGCCAGCAGGTGCCGCGCCAGGTGGTGGAGGACCTGATCCGCATCTACGCCTACGACGTCGACTTCCAGAAGCGGGTGCGCGCCGGCGATTCGTTCGACGTGCTCTATGCCGAGGACGCCGCCGCCGAGGGCCGGAGCGAGGTGCTCTTCGCCTCGCTCACAATCGGCGGCGAGACGCGGCGCTACTACCGCTTCCTCACCAGCGACGATCAGGTCATCGACTACTATGACGAATCCGCCAAGAGCGCGAAGAAGTTCCTGATGCGCAAGCCGATGGAGGGCGGCACCTACAGCCGCGGTTACGGCATGCGCCGCCACCCCATCCTCGGCTACGTCAAGATGCACGCCGGCGTCGACTGGGCCGCGCCGCACGGCACGCCGATCTACGCCGCCGGCAATGGCGTGGTGGAGAAGGCCGGCTGGGAATCGGGCTACGGCAAGTATGTGCGCCTGCGCCACAACAACGGCTATGAGAGCGCCTACGGCCACATGTCCGGCTTCGCCCGCGGCATCACCGAAGGGTCGCGCGTCCGCCAGGGCCAGCTCATCGGCTTCGTCGGCTCCACCGGCCTGTCGACCGGCCCGCATCTGCACTACGAGGTCATCGTCAACAACCGCACGGTGGACCCGCTGCGCGTCAAGCTGCCGCGCGGCCGCTCGCTCGAGGGCAGGTTCCTCGCCGAGTTCGAGCGCGAACGCGAGCGGATCAACCAGATCCTGGAATCGGTCGGAAATCCCGCGCGCGTCGCCGCAACCTCCGGCCGCCGCGGCTGACCCCTACCGAAATACCGCAGCCGGCAAAAAACATCCCCTGGCCGGATGGCCCGCTCCACTTTTCGTCCCCCGCGACGGAATGACGCGCTAGCATGGCAATCAGGCCGTCGCCTTAAGCCGCAAGCGACCGTCCACCCGCGGCGGCCCGCACGAGGTTTTGCAATGAAGACATGGATGATTGCCCTTCCGGTGCTGCTCGTCGCCGGCAGCCCCGCTCTGGCCGCCGGGCTGGAGATCAGTGACGCCCGCATCTCGGCCGGCGCTGTCGTGATCAAGGGCCGCACCGCCGACGGCAAGCAGGATGTCGTCGCCGACGGCCGCGTCACCGTGACCAGCGCGGCGAACCGCACCTTCACGTTGGAGCTCGACTATTTCCCCAAGGACTGCACCGTCTCGCTGAAGTCCGGCGACGACACCCGCAACGTCGTGGTCGCCTTCTGCGGCCCTCCTGGCGCGAAGGGCGAGAAGGGTGACAAGGGCGACGTCGGCCCCGCCGGACCCGCTGGCCCCGCTGGACCGGCTGGCCCCGCCGGCGCCCAGGGACCGGCCGGACCGGCCGGGCCGGCCGGCGCCGCACCGAAGCGCTAGATGTGGGCTTTCAGGAGGTTGTCCATTCGGCCCTGGCCGGGAACGCTGATGTCGCCAGACGTCAGTGATTCGCGGAGGACCGAATGGACACTCACAAGAATGCTCGCCTGACCCCGAAAGGTCGAGAGGTGATGGTGGGCGCCGTGGTGGATGGCGGACTGACCAATGCCGAGGCCGCGCGTCGCTACAACACCACGCCGAAGACGGTCGCCAAATGGGTCGGGCGCTTCCGCGCCGAGGGTGTCGATGGTTTGCGCGACCGCTCCTCCAGGCCGCTTTCATCGCCAGGCCAAACAGCGCCCGCCACGTGCGCTGCGGTCGAGGCGTTGCGCCGCCAGCGCTGCACCGGCAAGCAGATCGCGGCCGAGCTCGGCCTCTCGCCGGCCACCGTCAGCCGTATCCTGCGGCGGCGCGGCTTGAACAAGCTCAGCGCCCTGGAGCCGGCCGAACCGGTCCGGCGCTACGAACGCCAGCATCCCGGCGAGATCATTCACATCGACATCAAAAAGCTCGGCCGGTTCAACACGGTGGGCCACCGCATCACCGGCGATCGCAGCGGGCAAAGCAACAGCCGCGGGGTCGGCTGGGAGTGCCTGCATCTCGCCATCGACGATCATTCGCGGGTCGCCTACTCGGAAATCCTGCCCGACGAAAAGCGCCCGTCCTGTCTGCGCTTTCTGTTCAATGCACTGCGCTTCTTCAGGGCCCATGGCGTCAAGGTTCAGCGCGTGATGACCGACAACGGCGCCAGCTTCCGCTCCTTCCGCTATGCCAGGGCGCTGCGCCTACTCGAGATCAAGCACCTGCGCACCAAGCCGTATACGCCCAAGACCAACGGCAAGGCCGAGCGCTTCGTCCAAACGAGCTTGCGCGAATGGGCCTACGCCAAAGCTTATCTGCACTCCGATCAGCGCGCCGCAGAGCTGCCGATCTGGCTGCATCGCTACAATTGGCACAGGCCCCATGGTAGCTTGCAAGCCAAGACACCCATCAGCCGCCTCGGTCTGACCGAGGACAACCTGTTGAGGCTCCACAGCTAGAACGCTCTCCGATCTGACCGGATCAGATCGGGCGCTCTAACTCTTTGAACTCTCGCATTCTCCTTCGCAGAACCGGTGTCCGCGTTTGCGGAGAATGCTCGAAAGCCGCATCCGCGTCCCATACGAGCCGGCACCGACGACCTCGGTGCCGGCTCGCCGCAGTCCGGCCTGCCGGCGCCATGGATGGCCGCTGCCGCCGGGCCGTGCATCCGCGCGCGCCCGACACCGCTGCTGTCGGCGCCGCCCCTGTGGACGCCGCTCCTGTCATGGCGAAGTTTGAGATTCCCGCTTAGCATGTGCATCAGGCTGCCGCCCAAGCCGACACAGCACGTTCACCTGCGGCGGCCACGACGAGGATTCGCAATGAACAAATGGTTTTACGTCCTTCCGGTCCTGGTCGCGGCCAGCGGCCCGGCCTTGGCCGAGATCCAGATTCGGGATGCGCGCATCAGCGGCGGCGCGGTGGTGATTCAGGGCCGCAGCGCGGCCGCCAAGCAGGTCGTCACCGCCGACGGCGACCGCGCCTCCGTGACCACCGGCGCGGACCGGCGCTTCACCCTGGAGCTGAATTATTTCCCGGCCAACTGCACCGTGTCGCTGAAGGCCGGCGAGGAGACCCGCGACGTCGTGATCGCCATGTGCGGCCCCAAGGGCGAGCCCGGCCCGGCCGGGCCTGCCGGTCCCGCTGGCCCCGCCGGCCCGAAGGGCGAGCCGGGTGCCGCCGGTCCGCAGGGGCCTGCCGGCCCGAAGGGCGAGCCGGGCGCAACCGGTCCGCAGGGACCCGCCGGTCCCGAAGGGCCTGCCGGTCCCGCCGGTCCGCGCGGCCCGAAGGGCGATGCCGGCAAGTGATACGGCTTCCGGCTGACCGAGCCGACGTTTAGAGCATTTTCCGCACAAGTGGATACCGTTTGTGCGAAAGACCCGAAGGGCCGCGTCAGCGAAAATGCGACAAACCGGAAACTTAGAGCGTCCGATCTGACTGCATCAGATCGGACGCTCTAAAAAAACGAACTCCGGCCTTGCGGCCGGAGTTCGCATATTGGGCGCCGGGCCCTTCGCTCCCGGACACAGCGTTTTCGGTCACGCGGCGCGATCGACCGGGCGCGGATGGGCGGCGAAGACAAGCCCGCCCTCGCCCACGCTCACCTCGACCTCGCTGCCGTCCTGGATGTCGCCGGCCAGGATCTTCTCGGCCAGCGGATCCTGCACGGTCTTCTGGATCACCCGCTTCAGCGGCCGCGCGCCATAGGCCGGATCCCAGCCCTTCTCGGCGAGCCAGGCGCGGGCCTCGGGCTTGAGGTCGAGCGTGATCTTGCGCTCGTCGAGCAGCGCCTGCAGCCGGTGCATCTGGATGTCGACGATCGACGCCATCTGCTCGCGCTTGAGCCGGTGGAACAGGATCACCTCATCGACGCGGTTGAGGAATTCGGGCCGGAAGTTCGCCCGCACCACCGCCATCACCTGCTCGCGCACGACATCGACATCCTCGCTGTCGGCGAGCGACACGAGATATTCGGCGCCGAGATTCGAGGTCATCACGATCAGCGTGTTGCGGAAATCGACGGTGCGGCCCTGACCGTCGGTGAGGCGGCCGTCGTCGAGCACCTGCAGCAGCACGTTGAAGACGTCGGGGTGCGCCTTCTCGATCTCGTCGAACAGGATCACCTGATAGGGCCGCCGCCGCACCGCCTCGGTGAGCGCGCCACCCTCCTCATAGCCGACATAGCCGGGAGGTGCGCCGATCAGCCGGGCCACCGCGTGCTTCTCCATGTACTCCGACATGTCGATGCGGATCAGCGCCGTCTCGTCGTCGAACAGGAACGCCGCCAAGGCTTTCGTCAACTCGGTCTTGCCGACGCCGGTGGGGCCTAAGAACATGAACGAGCCGATCGGCCGGTTCGGATCCTGCAGGCCGGCGCGGGCGCGGCGCACTGCGGTGGAGACTGCCTTCACCGCCTCCTCCTGGCCGACCACGCGCTTGGCCAGTTCGTGCTCCATGCGCAAGAGCTTGTCCTTCTCGCCTTCGAGCATCTTGTCGACCGGCACGCCGGTCCAGCGCGACACCACCTGCGCCACGTGATTCGGCGTCACCGCCTCCTCCACCATGGCGTCGGCCTCGCTCTCCTCGGCCGCCTTCAGCCGCTTTTCGAGATCGGGGATCACGCCATAGGTCAGCTCGCCCGCGCGCTGGTATTCGCCGCGGCGCTGGGCGTTGGCGAGGTCGTTGCGCGCCTGTTCGAGCTGCTCCTTCAGCTTCTGGGCCGAGGCGAGCTTGCTCTTGTCGGCGCGCCAGCGCGCGGTGAGCTCGGCCGACTGCTGCTCGGCATCGGCCAGTTCGCGCCGCAGCCGCGCCAGCCGGTCCTTGGAGGCCGCGTCGGTCTCCTTCGACAGCGCCTGCTCCTCGATCTTGAGCTGCACGATCCGCCGGTCGATCTCGTCGAGCGCCTCGGGCTTCGAGTCGACCTGCATGCGCAGGCGCGAGCCCGCCTCGTCGACGAGGTCGATCGCCTTGTCGGGCAGGAACCGGTCGGTGATGTAGCGATTCGACAGCGTCGCCGCGGCGACGATGGCGCCGTCGGTGATGCGCACGCCGTGATGCAGCTCGTACTTCTCCTTCAGCCCGCGCAGGATCGAGATCGTGTCCTCGACCGTGGGCTCGGAGACGAACACCGGCTGGAAGCGCCGCGCCAGCGCCGCATCCTTCTCGACATGCTTGCGATACTCGTCGAGCGTGGTGGCGCCGATGCAGTGCAGTTCGCCGCGCGCCAGCGCCGGCTTCAAGAGGTTCGAGGCGTCCATCGCCCCTTCCGCCTTGCCGGCGCCGACCAGCGTGTGCATCTCGTCGATGAACAGGATGATGTCGCCTTGGGCCGCGGTCACCTCGTTGAGGATCGCCTTGAGCCGCTCCTCGAACTCGCCGCGATATTTGGCGCCGGCGATCAGCGCGCCCATGTCGAGGGCGAGCACGCGCTTCTCTTTCAGGCTTTCGGGCACGTCGCCATTGACGATTCGCAGGCTCAGGCCCTCGACGATGGCGGTCTTGCCGACGCCGGGCTCGCCGATCAGCACCGGATTGTTCTTGGTGCGGCGCGACAGCACCTGGATCGCGCGCCGGATCTCCTCGTCACGGCCGATCACCGGATCGAGCTTGCCGTCGCGCGCCGCCTGGGTCAGGTCGCGGGTGTATTTCTTCAGCGCGTCATAGGCGTTCTCGGCCGAGGCCGAATCGGCGGTGCGGCCCTTGCGCAGCGCATTGATCGCGGCGTTCAGCCCCTGCGGCGTGACGCCCGCGGACTTGAGAATCCTGCCGGCGTCGGTGTCCTTGTCGATGGCGAGCGCGAGCAGCAGCCGCTCGACGGTGACGAAGCTGTCGCCCGCCTTCTCGGCGATCTTCTCGGCCTCGGCGAACAGGCGCGCCGTGCCCGGCGCCAGATAGAGCTGGCCGGCGCCCGCGCCCTGCACCTTGGGCAGCTTGGACAGCGCAAGCTCGGTCGCCTGCAGCGCCACCTTGGCATCGCCGCCGGCCTGCCCGATCAGCCCCGCCGCCAACCCTTCCGGATCATCGAGCAGAACCTTGAGCACGTGCTCGGGGGTGAACTGCTGGTGGCCCTCGCGAAGCGCCAGCGATTGGGCCGACTGGATGAATCCCCGCGCCCGTTCGGTATATTTCTCGACGTTCATCGCCTTCTCCCCTGGCCCGCCGTCGCCGCCCAATAGGCGCGTCGCCGGCCGCCGATCTCATCTTGTCAGGACCCGAAGCGTCCTGCAGTTTGCATATGGGTGTTGCCGTTCGGCAACAAAAGGGGGTGCGACGGCGGCCGAGCATACGAGGCCCGCCGCCGGAATCGCCGGAGCCGACGCCGAGTTTCAGGCCGGGCCGCGCCGGCCAGCAAGGATGGAATGATGCCCGCGCCGCTTCGCGTAGCCGCAATGTACCGATACCCGGTCAAGGGCCTGTCGCCCCAGCCGACCCGCCACGCCGACCTCGCGGCCGGCGGCTATTTTCCCGGCGACCGGCTCTACGCGGTCGAGAACGGCCCCTCGGGCTTCGACGAGTCCGCCCCCGCCCATCTGCCCAAGACCCGGTTTCTGACGCTGGTGCAGTGCGCGGCCCTGGCCGAGATCGCCAGCCGCTACAGCGACGCCGACCATGCCCTGACGCTCCACCGCGACGGCGCGGAGGTGCGGGGCGATCTCAGCCACCCTGAGGGGCGGGCCGCGGTCGAGGACTTCCTGACCGCGCACCTGCCGGCCGACGACCGGCGCGGCCCCTTGCGGCTGCTCGCCGCGCGCGACGGCTTCCGCTTCACCGATTCGCGGCGCGGCTTCGTGTCGATCGTCAATCTGGCGAGCGTGGCGGCGATCGAGGACTGGGTCGGCGACCCGGTCGACCCCTTGCGCTTTCGCGCCAATCTCTATGTCGAGGGCTGGCCGGCCTGGGCGGAGCTCGATCTGGTGGGGCGGACGCTGGCCTTCGCCCGCGGCGTGCAGCTGCGCGTCACCGCCCGCATCCAGCGCTGCGCTGCCGTCAATGTCGACCCGCGCACCGGCCGGCGCGACCTCCATATCCCGCCGACGCTGCTGACCCGCCTCGACCACGCCGATTGCGGCATCTATTGCGAGGTGCTGACCGGCGGCCGCATCGACGAGGGCGAGCACTTCACGCTCGAACCCGAGGCCGAATCACCGGCCTGACGAGCTGCGTCTTTCGGCCCACTTCTTACGATGAAGGCGGATCGCCGGCCGGCACCGCGGCGGCTTCGCCGCCCTCACCGCCTTCGCCGCCCGGCTGGTCGCCGCGCGAGGGGAACCGATGGCGGCGGCGGCGGCGGAAGCCGCGCGCCTCGCGCTCGCCGGCGGCGCCCTCCATGCCGGCGGCCGGCGGCTGGGCGCCGGTGATGAAGGCGGGCAGGCCGCCGAACGCCGGCGCCTCCTCGCCGACCACCGGCTGGGGCTGCGGCTCGGCGAAGCGCGGCTGGTCCGGATAGCGCGGCTGGTCGGAATAGCGGGCCGGCGGCGGCTCGCGGCTCGGCTGCGGCTGGCTGCTGCTGGCGCGCTCCTGCTCGTGCAGGCGGGCGAGGCCGGGATGGGTGAGGCCCGGCATCATCGGCTCCTCATCCTCCTCGCTGTCGTCGCGCGGCTCATCCGGCCGGCCGCTGTAGCCCTGGCTCTGCTGGAACTGGGCCTGGGCGGCCGAGATCATGCGGAAATAGTGTTCGGCGTGCTGAAGATAGTTCTCGGCCGCGACATGGTCGCCGGTGGTCTGTGAATCGCGCGCGAGCTGGACGTACTTCTCGGCGATATGGGCGGCGGTGCCGCGGATCTTGACGTCGGGTCCGTTCGACTCGAAGACCCGGGTCAGCGGATTCTGGCCGCGCCGATTGCCGTTGCTGCTGCTCCGGCCACGCATACGCTTCTGCTGTCCATTTCTCATCGATGCCGTACTCGTTTCGTCTCGGACGCGCCTCGCGCGTATGGGGTCCGACCCCGGTTCGGGCGGCCAGACAATCCTGGGCTTCGGCAACCGCAATGCCGGCCGCCGGCGTCACACACCGGCGGAATCGTCAGAGCGCGTCGTTCGAACCGATGCCCCGCTCACAGGATGCAGTCGCGAAGACTCAAGCTCTTGCCCGCGCTGCATCGATTTCAGCTACCGCTCGCGAATCGGTGAAGCCTGCACAGGGGAGACCATTCAGCTCGGCTGATCATGAACCGCGAGGACATTTCCCCCGACCCGCCGGCCATGGCCCTTGCGGTCCACGCCGTTCCGGTCCGCCCTACCCGCGCCCCGTCGTCCGGGTCCGATTCCGGTTCGGACCCTAGTCGGTTTTGCCGCCTGATCCAAGATCTTTCCTGATCGAGGGTCTTTCCTGATCCGGGATCTTTTACGCCTGCAGCGGCCGGGGCGGGCCGGGCTCAGGCGCGATGGCGATCAGCGCCCGCTCGATGCCGGCCAGATCGCGCGCCACGCCGGAAACCGCCAGCCCTGCCGAGGCGGCAATGCCGGCGACCGCAGCGGCCTGGCCGGCGCCAAGCTCCAGCACCGCCAGTCCGCCGGGCCGCAGCAGGCGGGGAAGATCGGCGACGATCGCTCGGTAGGCGTCGAGCCCGTCCGGCCCGCCATCGAGCGCCGCCGCGGGCTCGTGGTCGCGCACCTCGGGATCGAGCCCTTCGATCTCGCCGGTGGCGATATAGGGCGGGTTCGACACCACCACGTCGAACGGCCCGGCCAGCGCCGTGCCCCAGTCGCAGCCGACCAGCGCCGCGCGGCCGGTGAGGCCCAGCCGGTCGAGATTGGCGCGGGCGGTGGCGAGCGCTTCAAGGCTGCGGTCGGTGGCGACACCGAATGCCTGCGGATATTCGACCAGCAGGGCGGCGAGCAGCGCCCCGGTGCCGGTGCCGAGATCGGCGATGCGCCGCACGGCCGCCCGGTCGGGCCGCGCCGCCAGCACCGCTTCCACCAGCGTCTCGGTGTCGGGCCGCGGCACCAGCGTGGCGGGCGAAAGCGCGAACCGCATGCCCCAGAACTCGCGCGCGCCGATCAGCCGCGCCACCGGCTCGCGGGCAAGCCGCCGCGCCAGCAGCCGGTCGAGCGTGGCGGCGGCCTCAGCACCGAGCGGCCGGTCGGCGGCCAGGATCAGCCCCGCCGCATCGAGCCCGCAGGCCAGCGCGACGAGGTGGCGGGCATCGGCCTCGGCCTGCGGAATGCCGGCGGCGGCCAGCGCCTCCCGCACCATTCGCCGCGCCGGGCCGATGGCGGTGGCCGGCGCGATCACGCCGTCTCGTCCGCCGCCAGCAGCGCCGCCTGGTGCTCGGCGACCAGGGCGTCGATCAGCTCGCCCAGGCCGTCGCCGGCCAGCACCTGCGGCAACTTGTAAAGTGTCAGGTTGATGCGGTGGTCGGTGACCCGGCCTTGCGGGAAATTGTAGGTGCGGATGCGCTCGGAGCGGTCGCCCGAGCCGACCTGCAGCCGACGGTCGGCGGCGCGGGCGCGGGCGCTGGCCTGCTCCTGCGCATCGAAGATCTTGGCGCGCAGCAGCGCCATCGCCTTGGCCTTGTTGCGGTGCTGGGAGCGCTCCTCCTGCACCAGCACGACGATGCCGGTGGGCATGTGGGTGATTCGCACCGCCGATTCGGTCTTGTTGACGTGCTGGCCGCCGGCCCCGCCGCTGCGCAGCGTGTCGATGCGCAGATCCTTCTCGTCGATGGCGACATCGACGTCCTCGATCTCCGGCAGCACCGCCACCGTCGCCGCCGAGGTGTGGATACGTCCGGAGGTCTCGGTCGCCGGCACGCGCTGGACGCGGTGCGTGCCCGATTCGAACTTCAGCCGGGCGAACGCCCCCTCGCCCGCGATCTCGGCGACGATTTCCTTGAAGCCGCCGGCCGTGCCCTCGCTGGCCGAGATGACCTCGACGCTCCAGCCCTGCAGGCCGGCATAGCGCTGGTACATGCGGAACAGGTCGCCTGCGAACAGCGCCGCCTCGTCGCCGCCGGTGCCGGCGCGCACTTCGAGGATGACGCTGCGGTCGTCCATCGCGTCCTTCGGCAGAAGCGCGAGCCGGACCTCGTGCTCAAGCCCGGCCAGACGCTCGACGAGCTGCGGCCGCTCGCTGCGGGCCAGCGCCGCCATCTCGGCGTCGATCGCCGGCTCGTCGAGAAGCGCGTCGAGGTCGGCAAGCTCGCGCGCCACCGCGCGATAGGCGCGGATGCGCTCGACGACGCGGTCGAGATCCTTGAACTCGCGCGACAGCCGGGCGATCGCCTCCGCCGCCGATGCCGCCGCCAGCTCGGCCGCGATGTCGGCATGGCGGGCGAGAAGCGCATCCAGGCGCGCTGCAGGCAGCATGTCGAACCCTTCGTGAAATCAATCACATATGAACACCGGCGGCTGCCCGCCCCGCCGGACGGCGCAAACGCCGCCGGTTACATATCCACCTAAAGAGGCAGCGCTTCCGATTCGGCGAAGGCGTGCAGGCGCTCGCGCAGCCGCGTGTCGCTGCAGCGGCCCTCCAGCCAGGGCAGGATGCGCTGGGCGGCGCGCCGGGCATCGAGCTGGCGCAGCACCGCCTTGACCGGGCCGACCGCCGCCACCGACACCGACAGCGAGCGGAACCCGAGCGCCACCAGCGCCACCGCGCCCAGCGGCTGCGACGCCATCTCGCCGCACAGCGTGACGGGCTTGCCGTGCGCCTGCCCGATATCGATGATGCGCTTCAGCGCCCGCAGCACCGGCACGCTCAACGGATCGAAGCGGTCCGACACCCGGGTGTTGCCGCGGTCGGCGGCATAGAGGAACTGCACGAGGTCGTTGGTCCCCACCGAGACGAAATCGGTCCGGGCGAACAGCTCGTCGAGCTCGAACAGCAGCGAGGGCACCTCGACCATCACCCCGACCTGGAGCTGCTCGGGCAGCAGATAGCCGTGGCGGCGCAGATGGGTCAGCTCGCGCTCGACGATCGAGCGCGCCCGCTCGAACTCGGCGACGTCGGCGACCATCGGGAACATCAGGCGCAGGTTCCGACCGGCCGCCGCCTTCAGCATGGCGCGCACCTGGCTGCGCAGCAGGCCCGGCCGGTCGAGCCCGAGGCGGATGGCCCGCCAGCCGAGCGCCGGGTTCTCCTCCTCGAACGAGCGCATGTAGGGCAGCACCTTGTCGCCGCCGATATCGAGGGTGCGGAAGGTCACCGGCCGGTCGCCGGCGGCGTCGAGCACCGCACTGTAGAGCCGTTCCTGCTCGCCCGATCGCGGGAACGAGGCCGCCACCATGAACTGCATCTCGGTGCGGAACAGGCCGATGCCGGCTGCTCCGGTCTCGGCGATGTGCGGCAGGTCGACCAGCAGGCCGGCATTGATGTTGAGCGCGACGTGCTCGCCGTCGCGGGTCACGCACGGCTTGTCGCGCAGCGCGGCGAACTGCTTCTGCTTCCTGGCGCGCAGCCGCGCCTTCTCGGCATAGGCGGCCTGCACGTCGGCCTGCGGCCTGATATGCACCTCGCCGCTGGCGCCGTCGATGATGATCGCGTCGCCCTGATCGACCAGACCCGCGGCATTGGCGATCTGGCCGACGGTCGGCACGCCGATCGCCCGCGCCACGATGGCGACGTGGCTCATCGGCCCGCCCTCCTCGAGCAGCAGGCCGCGCACGCGGGTGCGGTCATAGTCGAGCAGCGCCGCCGGGCTCATGTTGCGGGCGACGATGATCGCGTCCTTGGGCAGGCGCTCGGTCTTGGGCGCGTGGGTGCGGCCCATCAGCTCGCGCATCAGGCGGTGGGCGAGGTCGTCGAGATCGTGCAGCCGCTCGCGGATGAATGGGTCGGCCTGCCGCATCATGCGGGCGCGGGTGTCCGACTGCACGCGCTCGACCGCGGCTTCCGCGGTGAGCCCGGTCAGCACCGCCTCGCGCAGCCGGCGCATCCAGCCGCGGTCATGGGCGAACATGCGGTAGGTTTCGAGCACGTCGCGGTGCTCGCCGGCCGGGTCGATCTCGCCGCCCTCGAGCATCGAATCGATCGAGGCACGGAGCGCATCGACCGCCCGGTCGAGCCGCGCCACCTCGCGGGCCACGTCCTCGGCGATGAAATTGGTCACCACCACCCGCGGCTCGTGCAGCACGACGTGGCCGAGGCCGACGCCGTCGGAGATGCCGAGGCCGGTGAGATGCAGCGGCCGCCGCGCCGCCGGCTCGGCGCCGGGCCGGGCCAGCGCCGACAACTCGCCCGAGGCGATCATCTCCGCAAGCACCATGGCGGTGGTCTGCAGCGCCTCGATCTCCTCCTCGCTGTAGATGCGGTGGGCGCGGTTCTGCACCACCAGCACGCCGAGCGTGTTGCCGGCGCGCAGGATCGGCACGCCGAGGAAGGAGTGGTAGATCTCCTCGCCGGTCTCCGGCTTGAAGGCGAAGGCGGGGTGCGACTGGGCGTCGGAGAGGTTGAGGGGCTTGGCCTCCTGGGCGACCAGGCCGACCAGACCTTCGCCGGCGCGCATCACCGTCTGGTGCACCGCGGCGCGGTTCAGACCCTCTGTGGCGTAGAGCTCGAGGGTGCTGTCGACGCGCAGAACGTAGACGGAACAAACCTCCGCCACCATGTTGGCGGCGATCAGCACCACGATCTTGTCGAGGCGTTCCTGCGCGCTGACCCGTTGCGCCATCACCTCGCGGAGGCGCCGAAGCAGCACGCGCGGACCTCCGAGCGAGCCGCGCATTTCCTTCTCGCGATTGCCGGGCCGTGCGGCCGGGTCGAGACTGTGTCCTGTCGGATGAAGCATCCGGCGGCAGCGCCGTCAACCGCGCCGGCCGCAATGCCCACGGGGCGGCAGCGAATACGGCACGCCTCGTCCACCAGCGGCACGCTGCGCCAGGGCGCGACCTGCCGCGCGCCGGCGCATGGCCGACCGCCCCGGCGGCGGCCAGCCGGCCATCCGGCGAATTTCAGCAACTTGCCGCGATGCGGCGGGGCTCGGCCTACCCCGCGAGCCCGTAGACCGCGTGCAGCGCGCGCACCGCCTCGTCGACCCGCTCGGCATCGATCAGAACGGAGATCTTGATCTCGGACGTGGTGATGGCGCGAATATTGATGCCGTTCTCGGCCAAAGACCGGAAACATTGCGCCGCGACACCGGCATGGCTGCGCATGCCGATGCCGATCACCGACACCTTGGCGACATTGGTCTCGCCCTCGACGCGGACATAGCCGATCTTGTCCTTCAGCTTGGCCAGCACGTCCATCGCGCGCTCATAGTCGGCGGACGGCACGGTGAAGGTGATGTCGGTGTGGCGCCCGTCCTCGGAAATGTTCTGGACGATCATGTCGACATTGATGCTGCCGTCCGACAGCGGGCCGAACACCGAGGCGGCGACGCCCGGCTTGTCGGCGACGCGGCGGATCGTGATCTGCGTCTCGTCGCGGGAAAAGGCGATTCCGGTGACGGTCTGCTGTTCCACGATCTCCTCCTCGTCGCAAATGAGTGTGCCGGGCGGATTGCCGTTGCCGTCGGTCTGGGGAGCGTCGGGCGCCTCGAACGAGGAGCGCACGAAGGTGCGCACCCGGTGCACCATGGCCAGTTCCACCGAGCGCACCTGCAGCACCTTGGCCCCGAGCGAGGCCATTTCCAGCATTTCCTCGAACGCCACCTTGGGCAGGCGCCTGGCTTCCGGAACCACCCGCGGGTCGGTCGTATAGACGCCGTCGACGTCGGTATAGATGTCGCAGCGCTCGGCGCCGATGGCGGCGGCCACCGCCACCGCCGAGGTATCCGAGCCGCCGCGGCCGAGCGTGGTGATTCGCCCGCTCTCCGGGTTCAGGCCCTGGAAGCCGGAGATCACCGCCACCTCGCCCTTGGCGAAGCCGTCGGCGAGGTTCTTGCCGTCGATCCCCTGGATGCGGGCCGCGCCGTGCGCGCCATCGGTGAGGATCGGGATCTGCCAGCCCTGCCAGGAGCGCGCCGGCACGCCCATGCTGCGCAGCACAATGGCCAGCAGGCCGGAGGTCACCTGCTCGCCCGACGCCACCACGGTGTCGTATTCGCGGGTGTCGTAGAGGGGGGCAGCATCCTTGCACCAGCCGACCAGCTCGTTGGTCTTGCCGGACATCGCCGAGACCACCACCGCGACGTGGTAGCCGGCATCGACCTCGCGCTTCACATGGCGCGCGACGTTGCGGATGCGTTCGACATTGGCGACGGACGTGCCGCCGAATTTCATGACGAGACGGGGCATGGGCGGAATGCGCCTCTCCCGAAAGGACGAAACGGGACGCCGGGCCGCTGCCCGGACGGGGCGGCGCCTACATAGCTGCGCCCCGCGGCGGGATCAATCGTCGCGGGGCGACAGAGGATCAGGCTTTCGGCGAGGCTCAGCAGCTCACCATGCCGACCTGATGCACGTCGACATACTTGCCCGTGCGCTTCGACAGGTTGGCAAGCGCCGGGGTGTCGGCGAGGTCGGCGGCGAAGTGGGCTTCCTGCGAGCTGTTGAACACCACCAGGAGGTCGTTGCCCTCGTCGTCGGTGACCGGCAGCAGCAGGCGCTCCCACAGATGGGAATCCGCCTCGTCGAGCGTGCAGTGCAGGGTGTGCAGCGGACGGCCGCTCTTCAGCGCCCGCTCGTAGCAGGAGCGGAAGAACTCGGCGACCTTGCCCTCGAACTCGCTGACCCGGCGGCCGGTCATGTCGATGCCGGCGATCTCGGCGACATTCGAGCCATAGTGGCGATAGATGAAATCGCCGCCCACCGGCTGGAGGATCGCCAGATCCTCAAGATAGGCGTCGATCTTGTCGCGGCCGATGGCGGCGAGCGACGGACGGCCGCTGCCATTGGCCGATTGGGTGTACAGCGCGACCAGCTCGGCGATCTGCTTTGCGCCGGCACGCGCTGATATTTCTTCGTCGTGGAATTCACAGTACATCAGGTACCCCCTGGTTTCGCCCTTCTGAACCTATCCGCCCCAGCTATCGAGAGGGATTACCCCTGCGCTTTTTCGGCAGCGCACAGGCCCGAATGCTTGGCGTCACGCCAGCAGGCCCTTGGGCGCGGACATTTATCACCGCGTCGTCTGGCCCGAAAGACGATCCGTTTCAGCGCGTACTTATTTTTTCGCAGATGCGGCAAAACTGCTCGCAGCCGCAAATTCCGGTCGCAACCGCAACCTTTGCCGAAAAACCGGATGCGCTGTTCGAAGCGCTGCGCCGTGCGGGTGATCGACGCCGTCCCGTGAGGCAGGCTATAGGGTTGCGCCGCACGGGGCGGTGCGGGCCGGCACCCGCCGAACACGAGTCTCGAAGAGGAATCGCCATGTCCAAAGCTCAGCCGTTCGCCACGACCGTCGACGACGCCGAGGTCGCCCGGTTTTCCGCGCTGGCGGAGGGGTGGTGGGATCCGCACGGCAAGATGCGGCCGCTGCACAAGTTCAATCCGGTGCGCATCGCCTATGTCCGCGATCAGGTCTGCGCCCATTTCGGCCGCGACCCCAAGGCGCCCCAGCCGCTGGCCGGGCTGCGGTTCCTCGACATCGGCTGCGGCGGCGGGCTGCTGTCCGAGCCGCTGGCCCGGCTCGGCGCCGACATGGTGAGCGCCGACGCCTCGCCGGTGAATATCCGGGTGGCAAGCCTCCACGCCGAGAAGGGCGGGCTGAAGATCGACTACCGGCACACCACCGCCGAGGCGCTGGCCGAGGCCGGCGAGCGGTTCGACGTGGTGCTGGCGATGGAGGTGGTGGAGCACGTCGCCGACGTGAAGCTGTTCCTCAGCCGCTGCGCCGAGATGGTGAAGCCGGGCGGGCTGATGGTCGCCGCCACCCTCAACCGCACGCTCAAGAGCTTCGCCATGGCCATCGTCGGCGCCGAATACGTGCTGGGCTGGCTGCCGCGCGGCACCCACCAGTGGGACCGGTTCGTCACCCCGGCCGAGCTTTCGGCCGCGCTGACCGGGGCCGGGCTGCGGCTGACGGAGGAGATGGGCGTGGTCTACAACCCGCTCGCCGACGTGTGGCGGCTGTCGCGCGACACCAGCGTCAACTACATGATGGTGGCCACCCGCCCGGCCTGAGGGCGCGCGCCCTGGCGTCGTCCCGAATGGCGCGCAGCGCGAGCCGGGACCGTTCGCAGGAAGGAGACCTCTTCCGGCTGACGATCCCGGGTCTTGGAACGGCGAACTGTGCTTTGATGGGTGCACCGGCTCGGGGTGGCCACCCCGAGCCGGTGCGGGCGGCACGCCGTATCCCGGGTGAGCCTTCGAGGCCGTCGCGAGCAGAAGCGGCCGTCCGTCCCAAGCCAACCCGAACAGTTGCACGGGGCTTTTGACCCCGCTTCCAAGCCTGGGATGCTTGCCATGCTGCCACACCCGACGCCGTTTGCCACCCACCTTGTGGGCATCGATGTCTCCAAGGACTGGCTCGACATCGCCTTCGACGACACCAAGGTCGAGCGCGTCGATAACACCCCCGCGGCTCTCCAGCGCTTGGCCAGGCGCCTGGTGAAGGCCGGGCTCACCACCGCCGGCCTGGAGCCAACCGGCGGCTATGAACGCCTGGCGGTCGCGGTGCTGCGCGAGGCCGGCCTCACCGTGCTGCAGGTCGACAGCTGGCGCTGCCGCCAGTTCGCCAAGGCCTGCGGCCAGCGCGCCAAGAGCGATCCGCTCGACGCCCGCATCATCCGCGCCTTCATGCTGCATCACCCCTGCCGGCCGTTCCCGGAGCCCTCGCAAGCGCAGAGCGACCTGACCGCCTGGGTGCGCGAAATCACCCGCGCCGAGGCCGACATCCGCCGCCTCGAGAACCGCAAGGCCCACCCCACCCTGGCGGCCATCACCGCCCGGCTCGATGCCGAAATCGCCGCCCTGCGCGAGACCGTCGCCGCGGCCGAACAGGCCATCGAGGCGTTGATCGCCGCCGATCCGGCGATGGACGCCAAGGCCAAGATCATCACCTCGGTGCCGGGGATCGCCAACAAGACGGCCCGCGTCCTGCTCGCAGAAGCTCCCGAACTCGGCCAGTTCACCCCCCGCCAAGCCGGTGCCATCGGCGGCTGCGCACCCTATCGCAACGACAGCGGCAAAGCGCGGCGGCCGGCCCATATCGAGGCCGGACGCCGCGCGCTCAAGCGCGCCTGCTATCTCGCCGCCTTCGCCGCCATCCACTGGAACCCGTGGGCCAAACAGCTCTACGCCGACCTCAAAGCCCGCGGAAAACCCGCCAAGGTCGCCCTCATCGCCATCGCCAGAAAGCTCCTGACCATCCTCAACGCCATGATTCGAGACAACAAACCCTGGCGAGACCCCAAAACCGCATGACAGTTGCTCGCTGACGCTCGCCCGGGATGACGCCGGACGAAGATTCCCGCCGTCAGTTGCAGTCCTCGAACGCCGGCGGCAGCGGCACCACCTCGATGCCGTCCTCGGCCAGGGCGCGGGCATCCTCGGCCGTGGCCTCGCCCCAGATCGAGCGGTGGACGCTCTCGCCCGCGTGCATGCGGCGCGCCTCGTCGGCGAAGCCCGGGCCGACATAGTCGGAATTCTCGGTCAGATGGGTGCGCAGCGCCTGCAGCTTGGCGCGCAGCTCCTGGTCCTGCGGCGACATCAGCGCTACCGGCTGGGCCGGGGGTGCCGCCTCCGGCACCGCGGCCGGGATCGCGGGCCCGGCGCGCCCCGCCCGCACCACCGAGGGCGCCATGAGCTGCTTCTCCACCTTCGCCGAGCCGCACAGCGGGCAGGCCACCAGCCCGCGCTGGCGCTGCTGCTCGTAGGCCTCGAAGGACGGAAACCAGCTTTCGAACGCGTGGCCGCCCTCGCAGCGCAGGGCGTAGCGGATCATGGCCCGCCCCCGATCACGTGCAGGCGCGGCTCGGCCGCCGGCTCCACCAACGAGAACCTGCGGCCGTGCTGGAGCGAGGGCACCCGCCCGCGCGCCATCACCACCTCGGACGGGTCGATGTCGGCGATGACGAGGCCCGGCGTGGTGCCGCCCTCGGCCAGGATGCGGCCCCACGGATCGACGATCAGCGAATGGCCGAAGGTCTCGCGTCCGCACTCATGGTGGCCGCCCTGGGCCGCCGCCATCACGAAGCAGCCGGTCTCGATCGCCCGGGCGCGCAGCAGCACATGCCAGTGCGCCTCGCCGGTCTGGCGGGTGAAGGCCGCCGGCACCGCCAGGAACGACGCCCCGGCCTCGGCCAGCGCCCGGTAGAGCGCCGGGAACCGCAAATCGTAGCAGATCGACAGTCCGATCCGCCCCCACGGCAGATCGGCCAGCACCGCCGCGTCGCCCGCCACGAACGACTCCGATTCGCGGTAGCTCTCGCCGCCGGCGAGATCGACGTCGAACATGTGGATCTTGTCGTAGCGGGCGGCGATGTCGCCGGTGGGGGCGATGACGAAGGAGCGGTTGGCCGCCCGTTCCGGCGACACCTTCACCGCCAGCGAGCCGATGTGCAGCCACAGGCCGAAGGTGCGCGCCAGCGCCCGGAGGTCGGCCAGCGCCGAATCGTCGGCCTCATCGACCACGGTGTCGAACAGCCGCGCCCGGTCGTCCTCCATCAGCGAGGTCATTTCCGGCGTCATCACATAGTCGGCGCCCGCCGCCTTGGCCTCGCGCACCAGGGCCGCCGCCGCGTCGATATTGGCCGCGACCGAGCGGCCGGTGCGCATCTGGGCGAGCGCGACGCGGAACGTGGCAGGCGAACCGGAACTGATGGTCATGGCGAAACTCGTCGTGTTGCGGCGCAGACGGCAGGCCGCGCCCGATGAACATACGATGATTGGCCGATCATCGTATCGTCATCTTGCCGTCTTGCCGACCGGCCCGTCCACAACCGGCCGAAACCGGCCGAAACGCCCGTCCAGCTGGGCGCGCCTGTGCGCTTCGCTGCGAACACGGGCAGCCTGCGGCCGGGCCGGCCGAAAACCCCTTTCCTCTCATGCGGTTTCCGGCTGATCAAGCCGGAGAACCGTATGCCGTTCGCCGAAAAATCCCTTCCAGATCAAGGATTTTTTGGCGAGATCGTTTCCGGTATCCCGAAGGGATCAACCGGAAACCGTATCAGGGGTTTTCGGCAGGTTCACGTCAGCTGTCGAGGACGGATCGACCGGAAGCCGGATCAGGCCAGCCGGCCGTGGCAGTGCTTGAACTTCTTGCCCGAGCCGCACGGGCAGGGCTCGTTGCGGCCGACCTTGCCCCAGGTCGAGGGATCGGCCGGGTCGCGCTCGACCACCGCCACGTCGGCGCCGCTCTCCTGCGCCGAGACGCCGAGCATCCGCCCGGCCTGGGCGATCGGGTCGGCGTCGGCGGCAAGCTCGTCGAGCCCGGTCGTCGGGTCGATATGGTGGGCGACCATCTCCGGCAGCTCGGGCTGCATCGGCTGGGTCATGATCTCCACCCGCATCAGCTGGGCGGTGACCGCCTCGCGCAGCCGGTCGAGCAGGCCCTGGAAGAGGTTGAAGGCCTCGGACTTGTACTCGTTGAGCGGGTCGCGCTGGCCATAGCCGCGCAGGCCGATCACCTGACGCAGATGGTCGAGCGTAACGAGGTGCTCGCGCCAGAAATGATCGAGCGCCTGCAGCAGGATGCTCTTTTCGACATAGGTCATGACCTCGGGGCCGTAGGCATCGAGCTTCTTGGCCATCACCTCGTCGGCGGCCTTGAACAGGCGCTCGCGCACCTCCTGGTCGGCGATGCCCTCCTCCTTGGCCCAGTCCTCGACCGGCAGGTCGAGCGCCAGGACGCCGGCCACCGCCTCGTGCAGGCCCTTGACGTCCCACTGCTCGGGATAGGCATTGGCCGGGATGTGCTTGGCGACGAGCTCGTCGATCACCGCGTGGCGCATCTCCTTGACCGTCTCGGCGACGTTCTCGTCCCGCATCAGCTCGATGCGCTGGCTGAACACCACCTTGCGCTGGTCGTTCATCACGTCGTCGTATTTCAGGATGTTCTTGCGCGCGTCGAAGTTGCGTGCCTCGACCTTCCCTTGCGCCTTTTCCAGCGCCTTGTTGATCCAGGGGTGGACGATCGCCTCGCCCTCCTTGAGGCCGAGCTTCTGCAGCATGCCGTCGAGCCGGTCCGACCCGAAGATGCGCATCAGGTCGTCGTCCAGCGACAGGAAGAACTTGGAGCGGCCGGGGTCGCCCTGGCGGCCGGAGCGGCCGCGCAGCTGGTTGTCGATGCGCCGGCTCTCGTGGCGCTCGGTGCCGAGCACGAACAGGCCGCCCGCCTTCAGCGCCCGCTCCTTCATGCGCGCGCACTGGGCGCGGATCTCGGCGGCGCGGCGGTCGAACTCCGGCCCGGGCTCGATCCCGGCCAGTTCGGCCTTGATGCGCATGTCGGGATTGCCGCCGAGCTGGATGTCGGTGCCGCGGCCGGCCATGTTGGTGGCGATGGTGATGGCGCCGGCCGCGCCGGCCTGGGAGACGATCTGCGCCTCCTGCTCGTGATAGCGGGCGTTGAGCACCGCGAACACCTTGTCGGTGGTGGCGTGCTCCTCGTCGAACAGCCCAGCGAACGCGGTGGGATCGGAAAAGTCCTTCTGGACGAAGCCCTCCTTCTTCAGGAGGTCGGCCAGCAGCTCCGACTTCTCGATCGAGGTGGTGCCGACCAGCACCGGCTGGCCCTTGGTCTTGCACTCCTTCAGCAGCTCGATGATGGCGCGGTACTTCTCGGGCGCGGTGCGGTAGACCTCGTCGTCCTCGTCGCGGCGCGTCACCGGCATGTTGGTCGGCACCTCGATCACTTCGAGGCCGTAGATGTCCAGGAACTCGTCGGCCTCGGTGAGCGCCGTGCCGGTCATGCCGGCGAGCTTGCCGTACATGCGGAAATAGTTCTGGAAGGTGATCGAGGCCAGCGTCTGGTTCTCCGGCTGGATCTGGACGTGCTCCTTGGCCTCCAGCGCCTGATGCAGCCCTTCCGAGAAGCGGCGGCCCGGCATCATGCGGCCGGTGAACTCGTCGATGATCACCACCTCGCCATTGCGGACGATATAGTCCTTGTCGCGGGTGAACAGCTTGTGGGCGCGCAGCGCCTGGTTGACGTGGTGGACCACCGAGACGTTCTCGACATCGTACATGTCGTCGGTTTTGAGCAGGCCGGCTTCGCGCAGCATCTGCTCCATCTTCTCGGTGCCGGCCTCGGTCATCACCACCGTGCGCTGCTTCTCGTCCAGCTCGAAGTCTTCCTTGACGAGGCGCGGAATGAAGGTATCGATGGTGTTGTAGAATTCGGAACGATCATCGAGCGGGCCGGAGATGATCAGCGGCGTGCGCGCCTCGTCGATCAGGATCGAGTCGACTTCGTCGACGATACCATAGACATGGCCGCGCTGGACCATCTGCGACATGTCGTATTTCATATTGTCGCGCAGATAGTCGAAGCCAAGCTCGTTGTTGGTGCCGTAGGTGACGTCGCAGGCATAGGCCTCGCGCCGCTCGTCATCGTCGAGGCCGTGGACGATCACGCCGACGGTGAGGCCGAGGAACCGGTAGATCTGGCCCATCCACTCGGCGTCGCGGCGGGCGAGATAGTCGTTGACCGTGACGACATGGACGCCCTTTCCGGCGAGCGCATTGAGATAGACCGGCAGGGTGGCGACCAGCGTCTTGCCTTCGCCGGTCTTCATCTCGGCGATCTTGCCCTCGTGCAGCACCATGCCGCCGATCAGCTGCACGTCGAAATGGCGCTGGCCGAGCGTGCGCTTGGCGGCCTCGCGCACCGCGGCGAAGGCTTCGGGCAGCAGCTCGTCCAGCTCGGTGCCGCCGGCGACCCGGGTGCGGAACTCGTCCGTCTTGGCGCGCAGCGCGTCATCGGAGAGCTTGGCGAAGGCCGGCTCCAGATCGTTGATGGCCGCCACCCGGGGCCGATAGGTCTTTACCTTCCGGTCGTTGGACGAGCCGAACAGCTTGGTTGCAAGGGCGCCGAACATGGAAGATCACCTTGGGTGCTGGCCAATCGTCGCAGGGTCGCCGCACGCGAACCGCTGAGCTTGAACCGCTGCGCCGGCAACGCGCCGGCCGAACGGGCCGTCGGTGGCGCGACAAAGGGGCGAAAACCGGGCAATTCTGAGCATTTTCCGCGCCCGGGTCACGTTCGCGCCAGATACGCTGCGCGCACGATGAGCGTTTGGGAGATATGGACGGGCTTTCGCCTTGTCAATCGCCGCGGATCGGCGCATGCATCCGCCGCGCTTTCCTCAAAGGATGATGCAATGATCGATAATTCCGCCCGTCGAACCGCTTTGCTGCCGGCCCGCTTGGTCTTGGCCGCCGCCTTGATGGCTGCCGCCTTCGGGGCGCCGCGCGCGGCCTTGGCCGATGCCGTCGTCGCCAAGGTCGATGGCACCGAGATTTTCGAAAGCGACCTGAATTTGATCGACGAGGCCATCGGCGCCAACCTGCCGGCGGCGACGCCCGAGCAGCGCCGCGAGGCGCTCGTCAACTATGCCGCCGACATCGTCCTGCTGGCCAAGGCGGCCGAGGCCCAGAAGCTGCAGGACACGCCCGATTTCAAGAAGAAGATGGCCCACGCCCGCCAGCGCGTCCTGATGGAAGCGCTGATGGAAAAGACCGCCAAGGATGCGCTGGCCCAGGCCGACCTGCAGAAGATCTACGACGAGACCACCAAGACGCTCGCCAAGGACCAGGAAGTGCGCGCCCGCCACATCCTGGTCGAAACCGAGGACAAGGCCAAGGAACTGGTGAAGCAGGCCCGCGGCGGCGCCGACTTCGCCGATCTGGCCAAGAAGAACTCGAAGGATGCCGGCTCGGCCGATGGCGGCGACCTCGGCTATTTCACCAAGGACCAGATGGTGCCCGAATTCGCCGTGGTCGCCTTCAAGACCGCCAAGGGCGAGATCGCCGATCCGGTCAAGACCCAGTTCGGCTGGCATGTCATCAAGATCGAGGACATCCGTCCGCGCCAGCCGCCGAAGTTCGAGGAGGTCAAGAGCCAGATCGAGCAGTTCGTCGAGCACAAGGCGCAGAGCGATCTGGTGCTGAAGCTGCGCGAGGCTGCCAAGATCGAGCGCATCGGCGCCCCCGCCCCGGCGCCCGCCCCCGCCGACAAGAAGTGATCACGCGCTCCGGCCCGGCGGGCCGGAGCCTCCCTGCCGCGCGCCGGTGACCCGTCTGCGGATCGGGTGTCCGGCGCGTCGCGTTTGGGGTTGCGCCGGGCCCAGCCGGCCACGCCGGTCTTGCGCGCCGCCGGTGGGTCGGGCAAAGGACGGCCTCGTTCACGAGGCCGCCATGTCCCAAACCGTCTCCCCCCTTGCTCCCAAGACGTTTCCCGACCTGCCGCCGGTCGCGGGCGTTCGCTTCGCCACCGCCGAAGCCGGCATCCGCTATCGCAACCGCACCGACGTGCTGCTGATGCTGTTCGAGCGCGGCACCACGGTCGCGGGCGTGTTCACGCGCTCGAAGTGCCCGTCGGCGCCGGTCGAATGGTGCGAGGCCAAGCTCGCCGCCGGCAGGGCGCGCGCCCTCGTCGTCAATTCCGGCAATGCCAACGCCTTCACCGGCAAGGCCGGGCGGGCCGCCGTCAAGCGCACCGCCGAGCTTGCCGCCGAAGCCGCCGGCTGCAAGCCGCGCGAGGTGTTCCTGGCCTCGACCGGGGTGATCGGCGAGCCGCTCGACGCCTCGAAGTTCGAGGGCGTGCTGACCGACTGCGCCGCGCGCGCCGCCGACGGGCCGTGGCTCGATGCCGCCAAGGCCATCATGACCACCGACACCTTCCCCAAGGTGGCGACGCGCACCGTCGATCTCGGCGGCGTGCCGGTGACGCTGGTCGGCATCGCCAAGGGCGCCGGCATGATTGCGCCCGACATGGCGACGATGCTGTCCTTCGTGGTGACCGACGCGCCGATCGCGGCACCCGTGCTGCAGGGCCTGCTCGACCGCGGGGTGATCGACACCTTCAACGCCCTCACCATCGACGGCGACACCTCGACCTCCGACACGCTGCTGATGTTCGCCACCGGGGCTGCGGCGGCGCGCGGCGCGCCGGTGATCGAGGAATCCCGCGACAAGCGGCTGGCCGAGTTCCGCGCTGCGCTGTTCGACCTGATGGGCGACCTCGCCCGGCAGGTGGCGCGCGACGGCGAGGGTGCGCGCAAGTTCGTCACCATCAACGTCACCGGCGCCACCTCCAAGCGCTCGGCGCGGCGCATCGCCATGTCGATCGCCAATTCGCCGCTGGTGAAGACGGCGATCGCCGGCGAGGACGCCAATTGGGGCCGGGTGGTGATGGCAGTGGGCAAGGCCGGCGAGCCGGCCGAGCGCGACCGGCTGGCGATCTGGTTCGGCGACATCCGCGTCGCCTTCCGGGGCGCGCGCGATCCCGATTACGACGAGGCCGCGGCATCCGCCTACATGCGCCGCGACGAGATCGAGCTGAAGGTCGATCTCGCGCTGGGCGAGGCGTCCGACACGGTGTGGACCTGCGACCTGACCAAGGAGTATGTGGCGATCAATGGCGATTACAGGTCGTAATCGGCCGGGTTTTCGCGCGATTTGGAACCTTGTCTTAATCCCGGAGGGGTAAGAGTGGCTTCCGAAACTGTGCGCGTGCCCCTCGTGCTGGTGGCAGCCGTCGCCCTCGTCGATGCCGACGGGCGGGTGCTGCTGGCGGAGCGGCCGGCGGGAAAAGCGATGGCCGGTCTTTGGGAATTCCCGGGCGGAAAGGTCGAGGCCGGCGAGCGGCCGGAGGCGACGCTGGTGCGCGAGCTGCGCGAGGAACTGGCGATCGATGTCAAGGAAGCCTGCCTCGCGCCGCTGACCTTCGCCAGCCACGACTATGGCGACTTCCACCTGCTGATGCCGCTCTATGTCTGCCGCCGCTGGGACGGCCGGCCGACCGCCTGCGAAGGCCAGAAGCTCGCCTGGGTGCGGCCGAACCGGCTGCGCGACTATCCGATGCCGCCGGCCGACGTGCCACTGGTCCCGATGCTCATCGACCTGTTGTGAGGTGTGCCATGCGCCGGCTCCTTGAGGTGATCGCCACCGCGGACCGCCTGCGACGGGACGAAGGCGCCGCGACCGCGATCGAATACACCATGATCGCCGGATTCCTCTCCATCATGATCGCCGGTCCGGCCTACCTCATCGGCCAGGGGATCCTGATCAATTATTTTGAGAAGATCGTAGCGGCATTTCCCCACTGAGCTACTCTCTGTGCCCAGACCGGACACGGTCGCCGAGGCGGGACAGGCCCAGGCGGCCGGTGCCGGCACCGGAGTCGAGTTGGGGCAGGAAACTATGGTCAGGACGGGCGAAGTGACCGACGATCAGATCACGGTCCGCAAGCTGGAGCCGGCGGAGTGGCGTGCAGCGTTTCCGGTGATGGCGGCGTTGCGCACCCACCTGACGGCCGAGGAGTTTCTCGAACGCGTCGAGCGGCAGGCCTATTCGGGCTACCAGCTCGTCGGCGCGTTCGCCGACGGGCGTCTGCTCGGCGTGCTGGGGATGCGGCCGGTGCACACGCTGGCGCGCGGCCCCCACCTTCATGTCGACGACCTCGTCGTCGCCGACGAGGAGCGCCGCGCCGATGTCGGCCGCCTGCTGATGGATCATGTCGAGCAGGACGCGCAGGCCCGCGGCATGGGCGCGGTGTTCCTCGACGCCCGGGCCGAGGCGGTGCCGTTCTACAAGGCGCTGGGCTTCAACCTCCACCACGCCCCCTCAATGCGCAAGCTGCTGTGATTCCGGCTCCGGCTGATCACCTCGGAACAACTGCTGGCCGGGAGCCGCCCTCTTTCCCTCTCCCCTTGCGGGAGAGAGAAGAAGAGGCCGAAGCGATCAGCCGGGTCCGGGTTTCGTCTCGCGGCCCTGGGCCAGGGCATCGGCCAGCCGCATCCGGGCCGAGCCGGGCTTGAGCGGCTGCTGCTGGCTCTCGTGCGGCGCCCAGCCCGAGATCCACACGATGTCGAAGGTTGCGCGCACGCGCCCGTCGGGATCGGCGAAGCGCTCGGCATAGATTTCCACCGCTCGCGCCAGCGTCTCCCGCCGCAGCGGCGCCCGGCGGCGCTCGGCCAGCGGATTGGCGGCGCCCATGCGCCGCAGCTCGGCCATCAGCGCCAGCGGATCGGCGTAGCGCACCGTGAGGCGGTCGACATCGGCGACCGGCAGCGCGAACCCCGCCCGCTGCAGCAGCGCTCCCATCTCGCGCACCCCGGCGAACGGCGCCACCCGCGGCGAGGCGCCGCCGGCCGTTTCCGCCTCCGCCGCCATGAAGGCCTGGCGAAGCTCGGACAGGCTGTCGCCGCCGACCAGCGCCGCCAGGAACAGGCCGTCCGGCTTCAGCGCCCGCCGCACCTGCACCAGCAGGCCGGGCAGGTCGTTGACGAACTGCAGCGCCAGCACCGAAACCGCGAGGTCGAGCGAGGCCGGCGCGAACGGCAGCGGATCGCCGTCCGGCAGGCCGTCGCCGCCGGCCAGGAGGTCGATATGCGACAGCGCCTCGACTTGCCCGCGCGCCCTGAGCGCCCGCACCGCCGCCTCGCTCGGCGTGCCAATGTCGGCAGCCACCGAAAAGTGCCGCGCCACCGCCGCCAGCCGGTCGGCCAGATCCTCGGCCGCCATGTCGAGCAGGAAGTCGGCCGGCCCCATCGCCAGGGCGCGGGCGCGGCGGCGGCGGAGAGCGGCGCGGTCGAACAGGAGGGGGGCGGCCATGGCGGTTCCTTTGCCTCCATGTAGGCCGCTGGGCGGCTTCGGCAAAGCGATTGCCGCCCGGGGCGCGCGAACATAGGCTTCCCCGGCGAGGGACAGGATGGCGGCAGCCTTGCGGATGGCGGCGGGGATGGCGGCGCGCGGCGCGCGGGCCGCGGCGTCGGCGCTGCGGCTGGTGCGCGACATGGCGCTGCCGCCAACCTGCATCGCCTGCCGCGCTCCGGTGGCCGACGATGGCGGGCTGTGCCCGGCCTGCTGGTCGCGCCTGACATTCATCAGCCGGCCGTTCTGCGAGCGGCTCGGCACGCCGTTTCCCGCCGATCTCGGCCCCGGTCTGCTGTCGCCGGCAGCGATCGCCGAGCCGCCCGCCTATGACCGGGCGCGGGCGGTGGCGCACTATGACGAGGTCGCCCGCCGGCTGGTCCACGCCCTGAAATTCGGCGACCGCACCGACCTCGCCCGGCCGCTCGGCCGGATGATGGCCCAGGCCGGCGCCGAGCTCCTGGCCGATGCCGACGCGCTGGTGCCGGTGCCGCTGCACTGGACGCGGCTGTGGCAGCGCCGCTTCAACCAGTCGGCGGCGCTGGCCGACGCGGTGGGGCGCATCGCCGGACGGCCGGTGCGCAACGACCTCCTGGTCCGCCGCCGCCGCACCGGCCACCAGATCGGCCTCAGCCGGGCCGAGCGGGCGCGCAACGTCCAGGGCGCGTTTGCCGTGCCGGCGCTGGCGACCGGCGAGGTGCGGGGTCGGCGCCTCGTGCTGGTCGATGACGTGCTGACCACCGGCGCCACGCTGGAAGCCTGCGCGCGGGCGCTGTCGCGGGCCGGGGCGGCGCGCGTCGACGCCCTGGTCTTCGCCCGGGTTGTGGATTCCGGCGCGGCCGTCTAAGTCTTTGCCCCGGCATGAAAGTGTTGTGCCGGAGACCGCATGCAGCCTGTCGTCATCTATTCGAAATCATCCTGCCCCTACTGCCACGCCGCCAAGGACCTGCTGCGCCGCAAGGGTGCCGCCTTCACCGAGATCGACATCACCGGCGATGCCGCGGCCCGCGCCGAGATGCTGGCGCGCTCGGGCGGTGCTGCGACCGTGCCGCAGATCTTCATCGGCACCACCCATGTCGGCGGCTGCGACGACCTCTATGAGCTGGAGCAGACCGGCCGGCTGGACCCGCTGCTGGCGGGATAGAGTCCTCTCGGCCAGCCCGAGCCGGCTCTGCACCAGAAAATCCGCCGAGCCCGAACGAAATCGCCCGATCCGACGGTGCCGGATCGGGCGATTTCGTTTGCTTCGACAATCTCGTCACCGGTGCCACCGGCACCGGCAATTGATCGAGACGGCGGCGGCGGACCGGTCCGCCGCCAACCGGTCAGCGCGAGAACCCGCCGGTTTCCAGCACCGGCGCGGCACCACCGATCAGGCTGCCGGGTGCCGGCATCGGCGCGGTATAGGCCGACACCGAGGTCGACGGCTTCGCGGCTGTCGGGGCAGCGGCCTGGGTCTGCGCCGGAGCCGCCGGAATGGTGCCGGGGCGCTCGCGCGGCGTCGAGGCCAGCGCATAGGCTCCCGTGCCGGACGGCGCGGGCTTGGCCGCCTGGGCCGGCGTCGCGGTCTGCGGCACGGCGGCCGGGCGGGCCGGCGGCTGCGGCGTCGAGGCCGAAGCCGAAGCCGTGCGCGACGGCGCGGGGCTGGCCGGCGTCGAGGCCGTGATCTCCGGGTCCGGCTTGTCCTCGCGGCTGGAGAACAGCCGGGTGAACCAGTTGCCCGACGATGAGGAAGACGAGGAAGACGAGGAGGCGCTGGCGACCGCAGTGGCCGGTTTCTGGGCCGGCTTGGCAGCGGTGGACTTGTCGGCAGTCGCCTTGGCGGGCGCCGGGGCTGCGGCCACGGTCGGCTCGCGCGGCGGCACGGCGTGGGCCGGCACGGTGCCGGGCAGGCGGCTGAACGGCTCGCTGCGGATGATGTCGCCGAGCGACGGATCGCCGACGCCCTTCACCGCCGCCAGGAACACCGGATGCATGCCGCCATCGGTGCCGGTCTTGACCGGGGCCGGCGTCACGCCGTCGGCCAGCAGAGCGGCGACCTTGGCATCGTCGGCGGCGCGCTTCTTCGCCGCCGCAGCGGCAATCTCGCTCGGCACCTCGAACGCCGGGCACGGACCGGTAGGATCGAACCGGCCACCCGCTGTCGGATTGGCGTTGAACACGTACTTCTTCTCGCAGACATCGACCTTGAGCGCCTGACGCGACACCAGGAACTGGTCGTTGCCCTCCTTCAGCATCCGCCAGAACGCCATGTGCGGGTTGTTGCGGTGCTTGGCGAGGTTCTCCGCCGTCATGCGGAACGGATAGGCCTGGACCTGGAACGAGCGCTGGCCGCCGGCGAAGCTCTCGCGCCCCAGCGCATAGATCTCGGCGATCTGCTCGTCGGTCATGGCGAAGCAGCCGCGCGACGAGCAGTCGCCGTGCACCATCACGTCGCCGCCCGAGCGGCCGTGGGCGCGGTCGAAGGCGTTGGGAAAGCCGGTGTTGAAGGCAAGGTAATAGCTGGAGTTCGGGTTCATCAGCCCGGGCACGATGGTGTAGAAGCCCTCGGGCGCCTGCCGGTCCCCTTCCTTGATCTTGGGACCGAGCTCACCGGACCAGCGGCAGATCGGGTAGGTCTTGAACAGCTCGTAGCGGCCCTCGCGGGTCGGCTTCCAGACCTCCAGTTCGCTTTCCTGCTTGAACAGGCGCACGACGATGGGGCTGGATTTCGACATGCCCTTCTCTTCGAGCAGGGCCAATGTCTCCGGCTTGAGCGGGGCGCTGGCGCGCGACGGCAGCCTGGTCGCAGCCTCGTTTGTGATGCAGCCGGCGACGGAGAGCGCGAGGCCGGCGACAAGCGCGGCGGTGGCGAAACGGTGCTGGAGCTGACGGTTCAACGCGAGACCCTTCCCAAAGAGCTGCGACGACGTGAAGAGCTTCGACGACGTGGCGCCGATCATCTGAACCGCCAGGATAAAACGTTAGGGTTACGGTCCAATTATCGCATGAGGCCGGGAGATATCGGAAGGACGCCACCACCCGCAACGGTCTTGGACGAGGAATGGGGCGATCCCGTGACCGTTGGAACCATTGCCTTGCCAGAAAGTTAACAGGGGTTATGCCGTCCCCTGGGAACGCGAGTGGCGCGAACACAACCGGCCGGACACGCCAAGCCCTTGAAACATCACGAAAAGCCCGGCAATCCGGGCTGCCGGCAACTTGCGTGCGATAAGCTGAAACGCGTATCCCGAAAATTCCTGTGCGGAATCGGCTCCGCGGCGGGTGGATCTGCCGTCCCGCCGGCCGGATTTTCGGATCAGAGCGTGCGGCCGATAGCCAGGAACTTGGCGTAGCGCTGCTCGCGAACCTCGGTGGGCGACAGGTCCCGCAGCTCGCCCAGCGCCTGGGCGACCGCCTCGCCGAGCGTGTCCAGCATCGCCTGCGGGTCGCGGTGGGCGCCGCCCGGCGGCTCCGGCACGATCCTGTCGATCACCCCGAACTTGATGAGGTCCTGGGCGGTGATCTTCATGCTGGTGGCGGCGTCCTGGGCACGCGAGGAATCGCGCCACAGGATCGAGGCCGCGCCCTCCGGCGAGATCACCGAATAGATGGCGTGCTCCAGCATCAGCACGCGGTTGGCGGTGGCGATGGCGATCGCCCCGCCCGAGCCACCCTCGCCGATCACCACCGCGACATTGGGCACGCCAAGCGCGAGGCAGGCATCGGTCGAGCGGGCGATGGCCTCGGCCTGCCCGCGCTCCTCGGCGCCGATGCCGGGATAGGCGCCCGCCGTATCGACCAGGGTGATCACCGGCAGGCCGAACCGGTCGGCCATCTCCATCAGCCGCACCGCCTTGCGGTAGCCTTCCGGACGGGCCATGCCGAAATTGTGCTTCAGCCGCTCCTCGGTCGAGGAGCCCTTCTCCTGGCCGATGACGCACACCGGCTCGCCGCGGAACCGGCCGAAGCCGCCGAGAATCGCCTCGTCCTCGCCGAACTTGCGGTCGCCGGCGAGCGGCGTGAATTCCTCGATCAGCCCGCCGATATAGTCGCGCACGTGCGGGCGCTGCGGGTGGCGGGCCACCAGCGCCTTCTGCCAGGGCGTCAGATTGGCGTAGAGGTCCTTCAGCGCCTGATTGGCCTTGGCCTCCAGCTTGGCGATCTCCTCGCCGATGGTGACGGCCTGGCCGGAGGCGGCGAGCGTCCGCAGCTCCTCGACCTTGGCTTCAAACTCGGCGACGGATTTTTCGAAATCGAGATAGCTGCGCATCGAGGGAATCGGGCTGGTCGCCAGAAGGAAATCGCGAATCTCAGGGGGCGAGGATCGCCCGGACCGACCCGGGGCGGCGGACAACACTCCGCCATGCGACGAAAGTCAAGATCCGCCCATTCTGTCACATCCTGAAATTGCTCATGCGTCACTCCTCTCCCAACGGGTGAAGATCGCGCACCATCGCCGCCAGCCGCTCGTCGAGCACGTGGGTGTAGATCTGGGTGGTCGAGATGTCGGCATGGCCGAGCAGCGTCTGCACCGTGCGCAGATCGGCACCATTCTGCAGCAGGTGGCTGGCGAAGGCGTGGCGCAGCACGTGCGGGGAGACCAGCCGGTGATCGAGCCCGGCGGCGGCGGCGAGCGCCTTCAGCTCGCGCGCCACGTGCTGGCGTGTGAGGTGGCCGCTCTCGCCGAACGACGGGAACAGCCATTTGTCGGCGCCGCCCGCCGCGCCGGCCTGCTTGCGCAGGGCGCGATAATGCGCCATCGCCCGCTTGGCGGCCTCGGTCAGCGGCACCAGCCGCTCCTTGCCGCCCTTGCCGCGCACCACCAGCGCCTCGGCCGCCCGCGCCGCCGAGGCCGGCAGCGCCACCAGTTCCGAGATGCGCAGGCCGGTGGCGTAGAGCGTCTCGATCAGCGCCGCGAGCCGCGCCGCCCGAACCTGGATCGCTGCGCCGTGGCTGGCGTCGGCAGCGGCCGCATGCGCCGTCACCAATAGCCGGTCGACCTGATCGATGGAGAGCACCTTGGGCAGGCCGCGCCCGCGCCGCGGCCCCTCCAGCACCGCCGCCGGATCGCCCGTGGCGATGCCCTCGGCATAGAGGAAGCGGTGGAACTGGCGGATGGCCGACAGCCGCCGCGCCACCGTGGTGGCCTTGAAGCCGCGGTCGTCGAGATCGGCGAGGTAGCGGCGGATGTCGTTGGTCTCGGCCTGCTCCACCGGCCGGCGGCGGCCGGCGAGAAACCCGGCATAGTCGTCGAGGTCGCGCCGATAGGCGGCGATGGTGTTGCCGGCGGCGCCGCGCTCGGCCGCCTGCATGTCGAGGAACAGCGCCACCGCCCCCCGTCCGGCCGGGCGCGGCGGCGCGGCCTCCGCGGCTTTCGGCGGCCGCCTGGCCACCTCACTCGCCCCGGTGGAACCGGTCGGGCGACACCGTGACACTCATTTCGCGCTGGGTCGGCTCGACCATGGTGGCGAGCGCGAACAGCCCGCCATAGATCGCCCCGCCGATGATGGCGAGGATGGTCAGGAAGCGGAGAAGGGTGGGCATGGCGGCGATTCGACGGTTGGTTGGCGGTGGAGGCTATAGACGGCTTCCAGCCTCCTGAGCTGGAAAACCGTCGTCCGACCGCCGAAAATCCCATTGTCGCACAAGGATTTTCGGCGAGGCCGTTTCCGGACTCCCGAAGGGATCCTTCGGAAACCGTAGCACAGGGTCATCACGTCCGCCCGCCGCATGCAAGCCGGACGGTCCGCCCGCCGAACGTCGCAACCGCCCGCCCCTGCCATCGCCGGCCGGCGTGCTATAGAACCGGCCGGGGGGAGTTGCCATGACCGCGCCGGCCAGGACCGACAGTGACGAGCGTCCCGCGCAGTTGCGCGCCGCGCTGGGGACGCGCTCGCTGGTGCTGATCGGCATGATGGGCGCCGGCAAGTCGACCGTCGGCAAGCGGCTCGCCGCCCGGCTGGGCCTGCCCTTCGCCGATGCGGACACCGAGATCGAGGCGGCCGCCGGCATGACGGTGGCCGAGATCTTCGAGCGCCACGGCGAGGCTTCCTTCCGCGACGGCGAGGCCAAGGTGATCCGCCGGCTGCTGGAGGGCGAGGCCAAGGTGATCGCCACCGGCGGCGGCGCCTATATGCGCGCCGAGACCCGCGCCATCATCCGCGAGCGGGCGCTCACCGTCTGGCTCAAGGCCAATTTCGACGTGCTGATGCGCCGCGTCCGCCGCCGCGCCGACCGCCCGCTGCTGAAGGCCCCCGACCCCGAGGGGGTGATGCGGCGGCTGATCGCCGAGCGCTACCCCGTCTATGCCGAGGCCGACATCACCGTGCTGTCGCGCGATGTCCCCCAGGAGGTGATGGTCGAGGAGATCATCGCCGCGCTGGCCGGGCATCTGGATGCCGGCCCCGCCCCTCAGCCCGCCAACCCCAGCGAACCGCAATGACCGAGACTGCAACGCCCGCCGCGGCCCGCCGCCTGCGGGTCGACCTCGCCGCCCGCAGCTACGACATCCTGATCGGCCCGGACCTGATCGACGCCGCCGGCGCCGAGATCGCCGCTCGCCGTCCCGGCGCGCGGCTCGCCATCGTCGCGGACGAGACGGTGGCCGGCCTCCATCTGCCGCGCCTCGAAGCCGCGCTGGCGAAGGCCAACCTGCCGGCGACCGCCATCCGGGTCGCCCCCGGCGAGGGCTCCAAGAGCTTCGCGGTGTTCGAGCGGGTGGTGGAGGCGCTGATCGAGGCCCGGATCGAGCGCGGCGACCTCGTGGTGGCGCTGGGCGGCGGGGTGATCGGCGACCTTGCCGGCTTCGCCGCCTCGGTGGTGCGGCGCGGCGTCGATTTCGTGCAGGTGCCGACCACCCTTCTGTCGCAGGTCGATTCCTCGGTCGGCGGCAAGACCGGCATCAATTCCGCCCACGGCAAGAATCTGATCGGCGCCTTCCACCAGCCCGTGCTGGTGCTGGCCGACACCGCCGCCCTCGACACCCTGCCCGCGCGCGAGTTCCGCGCCGGCTATGCCGAGGTGGCGAAGTACGGCCTGATCGACGACGCCGCCTTCTTCTCCGCGCTCGAATCGAACTGGCGCGAGGTGTTTTCCGGCGG